>NZ_CP130560.1:0-38734 GCF_036327715.1 Weissella paramesenteroides | reverse complement strand
CGTCCGCATCAATGTGAAGCTCATCCATCAACTCGGAAGCTGTAACCGCCATTCGAAATCACCTTCTTCATTTGGTTGCTGTATGCGTCCGATTTATTTTTATTTACCTGTGCTAGCACTACCGGCTGCAGCGCTAGGAACTGAAACAAAGTAACCAGCCGACTTATCAGCAACTTCAACATCAAAGCGCATTGCTAGTCCGAGATATTGACCGTAGATTTCATTCTTAACCCAGCTGATTTGGGTGTCTGCACGGTTTACGTAAAGAATTGCACGCTTCAAGTCACCGACCCAAATGTGAACTTCTCCGACTTGGCCTAGTAATTCATCATTAACTACAACTACTGGTTTACCGAATAGAGTTAAACCAGAAGATGCTGTAATGCTTTCTTGTAATAGGTAACGCCCTTCTTTGTCCTTCAATGTGTCCAGAATTTGGTATGCTGATTGTGAAACAACCACAGTCTTGTCATACGCAGGGTCTAAATCAACGTTAAGAACGTGCTTCAAGTCATCTACTAATGTGTCAGCGGTCGAAGCTTTAGGATTAAACGTAACTAACTTAGCACTAATAGCCTTGTTTAGCGTGTTTACGCGTTGTTCGCCAGCATTCTTTTGGATAACTGGCATTAAAGGAACTTGCGTGTCTTGAATTGATTCTTCTGAAATTGGAATAGCACCACGATAAGTAGCAACCTTCCAAGTAACATTTTCAAATTCTGGCTTAGCCAAGGCTGGATTTTCTGCCAGTTCTTCTACCGAGTTCATTACAGCGGTAGCACGTTTCAAAACTGGATAAGTACCGGACCCGGTAGTAGCAGGGGTCTTAGTTACCAAGGCTGATAAGTCGACAACCGAGTTAACTTCTGCTTCTGGATTGTAAATAATATCTTCTGGAATCATTGCCCCAATATCGCCAGTCTTTAATCCAGCATCTCGAACTGTACCGTGGGAACGAATGTAGTTTTCAATTGAACGTGTGCGGTTTTCTTTCTTTTCTTCTTGTTGTTTTGCTGTTAAGTTTGTAGCCATTGTTTTATCACCTTTTCCTTCTTTTTGTTTTTTTGCATTAAGTTCATCCTCGGCGACATAGTCATCGTCTGAATCATCGTCTGAGCTATCATCAATGTCTTCATCATCCCGCTTGTCTTCGTCTTCGGGAACTTTGTCGGGGTCTTCGTCAGGTTTCGCCGGTTTGTCGTCTGGCTTGTCGCCTTCGTCTAAACTTTCTAAAGCTTCTAGCTTGGTGTTAATGTCTTGAATTTCTTTCTTAAGATCTTGTACCTCTTTCATTTTGTCTTCGACATCTTCCGTAGAACTATCTTCCTTATTGATTAAGTCCCGTGTGTCGGAAATTAATGCCTTAAGTTGTGCGAGTTTATTGCGTTTTTCTTCTTGTAATTTTGTTTCCAATTAATAAACCTCCATTTCAATTAAATCTAAAATCAGGCGTGCCTTTTCTCGACGCACTTCTTCGTTAACCTTCTTTAATCCACGACTAACGGCGACGCTAGTCTCTGTGTAAGCGGGCAACGGTGTAATGCTTATCTCGGTCAGTTCTCCAATTTGTAAGATTGTATGAATTAATTGACCGTCGTTATCACGCTCCCAGCTATCGTCCGCAATTGTAAACCCGAAAGAACATCCTTCTAAGTTTCCGTTTTTGATGTTAGTGTAAACATCTCTTCCCAGAGTAGTGTCTGGAATATCAAGCGTAAATTTAAGTCCATAATCATCAACTTTTAAAACTAGAGTGCCAGCCGACACTCTACCCAAAACGTTGGATAAATCGTGGCTATAAAGAGCTAGCACATTGCTCATATCAACGTCATTAAACATGTTGGGGTCACAATACTCAATAAATCCCATGTCTTCGCTTGGTTGATTAAACACACAAGCATATCCAGTAACCTGTCCAATAGCAGGTGTGCTATCATCGTTGCTTAAATCTCGCAAATGCCAATCTTTATTTAAAACACTCCGAACATCATTCTTCGAAGCCATTGTCTATCACCCCCTTTCGTTGGAGTAGGGCGATTACTTGCTCGCCACTCAAAGCGGGGGTTTTCCCACTCGCAAACTTAGCTATCATATTGGCGTATTTAGTTCCTGTAGGATCGACGATAGGGTCTAAGTCTGTTTTAACGGGAACTCCAAACTTTTGTTCTAGCTCGCTTACAAACGGTTTGATGTAACGATTGAAACTGCTAATAAACATGCTTGCCGACTGATCTAATGAACTTTGCTGGTCGCCTTGACCATTTAAATAATTTTCTGGAATACCAAACACTTTGCTAACTTGTGTTCTAGTCCAGTCTACATTATTAAGATATTCGGCTGTTTTAGCGTCAATCGTTGGCATAGCCTCGACAGTAGCCGACTGGTCTAGCACGACTGGCTTGCCTTGATTTGCCCCGGAATATTGTTCTTGAAAACTATCCCGGATAATTTCTTTAGCTTTTTTGCTCAATTGAGCTTCTGGTACTGAAATAGCTAAACTAGGCGCAATAAAGTTTTTGAGCGTGTTAAGTGACAACTTACTAGATAGTGACTGGAAAGATAGTTCGTTAACCAACGCCTGTAACGGCGACGTTCCGACGTATTGGTAAAGCGGATTACCAGTCACAAAAATACGAAAATGTAGCATATCATCACATTGGATAACTTCGCTATCACGTTCATCGTTGTAAGATACTTGATAAGTTAAATCACTACTATTGTCGCCAAGAATAACTTGCACGTTTCCATAAGGGATCTCTTCAAATTCTACTGGTATTCCTTTTTTTCTGCGAATTGCTACATAGGCATTACCAGTTAGCAGCATTTGATTAATAACCGACGTCCAAAACCCATAAGCGTTGATTTTATCGTTCGGATGGTCGAAAACACCTTTAAATGGTTCATCCATCACGTAATTAATGCTTGCTAGTTGAGAACTAATTAAACTGATAACTGAAAAGATGTCGGAATTCTTAATCGCTGTTTCAGCGTTCACAACTGGTTCAGGTATAATTGTATTGCCTTCAACCGTAAACGGCGTATAACCGCTCGGTAAGCTCTGTGAGCGGATGTTTAACCGAGGAAATGGATTAATTGCCATACATTACTCACCTCCCTTCCTGCTTGCTGTAATCCAACTAAGGTAGATTAGAGATAAGCCTAGGACTATCAATCCAACGTATTTGCAAAATAAAAACCCTGCTACAGTAAACGTAGTCAGAGCCATAATCATTAATATTAAACTGATGTTTGCTAGTACAAATTGCCCGAACCATCTAAGCTGTTTCAATTTTCCACCTCCTAGAAACTAAAATCATTCATAAAATAGTCGTTAATTTCTTCTGTTGTTTTATTGTCCCAAATAGACTTAGTTTTAACGTTACTTAATCCGTCAAAGTAATACATCGCTTCATAAAAAGCATCAATCAAGGCGTCCACTGCATCAATCTTACTTGTACGCTTGTCTTTATTAATCTTGATACCATTATTTTCCTCAAATAATAATGCATTTTTAAGAGAATACTGTAGAATTCCATCGTCTAACATTGTAATGCGCTCTTGATGTAATTCATCTCGGAAAAACCGAGTTGGCTCGTTAAGGCTTCTTACTCCTTGATGGACTGGAATGCAAACCCATTCAGTATTTTCAATAAGTCTCTTAGTCATCGACGTTTCGTGGTAGAAATCATATAAGAAAGCCTTAACTTGTAAATGATGTTCGTCTACATAGTTCAACAACCAGTTACATACTTCATCATCTTCAACGATCCCATATTGGTTTTCGGTAATCTTGCCAAAGCCTTTCGCAACTTCTGCACGATAATTAATCCCGTCTTGATGTTCTTTGATATTAATATCATTGTTAGAATTTCTAAGCGGAATAAACGAGAATTGCTCGACGTGAAATTTATTTATTCCGTTATCTTCGTAAGGATAGACAAAAGCAATTGCGTTATCATCGCTAAATTGTCCTTTATCGTAACCGATATAAACTTGCCGATTATCAATATTAAAACTAGGAATAATTGCTTTCTTTAAGTCTTCAAGACTTACATACGAATTGACTTTAACCTGTAACCAGTTGTTTAAGTTACGGTTCTGGAACTCGTTAGCAATCCCAGAAGCAACGTGGGAATCTTTGTCCGCAATCATCCGCTTCAAAATTGCTCCGTCGGTATCCAGTTCTAACAGTGGGTTGCTTTTAATCCAAAGCTCGGGATGATTAATTTCATCTAGGTTGTCTTGCTGCCAGACCAAACATAGGTAGTTATCTTCATCGCGGGAATAGTCCTTCTTCATAACGTCCTTCAAACGAATCTGGTCTTTATAGAATAATGTTTCTGTATTCTCGTAAGAGGTCGATATCATTAATAGTTGAGCGTTAGGTAAGTGAGATTGCCCTTGAGTAATCTTACCAATGTTAGGTTTGTGAGCGTAACCTCCATCACCTGCTTCGTCAACGACCGCCAAACGGAAATGGTAACTATCAAATTGACCGGATTCATTAGACAATTGAACCACCTTGTTACCGATGTTGGATTTAATACCTTGCTCACCGATATAAGTGTCGGTCTCGTTTAAAATCTCTTGAATATCATCTTCGGTATCTCTTAGAATTCTTCCAGACGTTAGCACATAAGCCCACGGCTTTTTCATCTGTGCACCGGTAGGCATTGTGTAGCCGATATCTTGGTTAGATAACCCAGCGCATTCGATTAGATAGGTATACCACAACATAATGCTGGCAATATAAGACTTACCATTAGCACGCGCAACCGATACAATTACACGGCTATAACGGAAATTGTCGTTGTCTTTATATACCCATGCCTTGCTCATACACAAAATAGCTTTTTGCCACAGCATTAGTGGCATAGGCTTGCCGTGTGCCGGTTCGGGGAAGATAGAAGCGAATCCTAGAATGCTCCGGCATCGGTCTAAGTCGTAACGATACGGGAAATCTTCGTCTGGGTCTTCAGAACGCCTTAAGTCTTGTAAGTGTCTGAAACAAGCCAGCTTCATCATCTCACCAGAAATAATCTTGTCATTAACAACTAGCCAAGCATAAACAGTGGCAGGGTCGCGGTACTTCTCTAATATAGCTGTAAAATCTATCTTTTTAACCGCCTCGGAAATGCTAGCGTCTTCTTTGGATAAATCTACCTTATCAATCATTAGAAGTCACCAGCTCCCTCTTTGAGCTTTTCAGCAAGTGTCTTTTTGCTTTTTTCCTTCGGTTGTATTAATTGCATTAAATCCGACCGACTTTTTGGCGATAATCCTAATTCTGCGCCAACCTTAATCAAGGATTTGGCTGCCGAATCGTTTATCTGCACCATCGGATTCTTTTTCCAACCTACGAAGTCCTTACCAACAATTTGACCACTTGAACTCTGTAACGATTTGTAAATAGCGGTTGCTTCACCATGTTTTTGAATATGTTCATACGAATCACGATATAATTCATACTGTGTACAATAAATCTCAACTAAGTTTGCATCTATCCGCTTAACTTTTCCCTCATCTTCTAAAAAAGGCACAATTTTACGCCATACGGCCTTTGCTTCAGCCCCTAGATACTTTGGTGGGGTAATGGATAGATGGCCGTTATTTCGGTCTTTAAATGGCTTCTGTGCCATTATAAGCACCCCCTTTATAATTACAAGAAACCCCCGTACCCTAAACCATCAAAAAATGGCTTGTAGCGTGAAATCATTATGGCGTTTCGCTCTTTGCGAGAATGCCTATAGGGCGGGGTTTATTGGACTTTTAAATAATTTATTTCTGATTTTTATCATTAAAAAATCTTTCGATTTATTTTTTCTCTTTCAATAATCCATTAACTTTTTTAATTGCTTCTTCTGATTATTTTTGTGCTTCATAAGTTTTATCAACGTAAGATTCAACGTTTAAATCTCTACCACAAACTGGGCAAAATTTAATTAAATTGTCTTCATTAGCAAGCAATTCATTTAATTGTACAGTGCAAACAGCGCCATGGTTAGCAACCGCGCCTAAACATTCAAAAGGTTCATGGCAAAAAGTACAATTATCACGCTTTTGAGCTTCTTTTAAAGCTTCGTCGTACATCTTTCCCATTATCTTTGCGAATCCTTTTTCAATATTCTTATTCATCTTAAATTTCCACCTCTTCTACTCGTCCCGACCAGTCAATCGTTAACGCATAAGTTGGATAGCTAACCGTTCCTGTATTCATATCTCCGTCTTCTTCATAGTCAACGAAAAAGCCATTACTGATAAGATGGTCTAACAATCCAATTAGCATTGAGCCTTGGATCTCGTGTTCTCTAATCCTTGTTACTCCCGCATTCGAGGCTTCTTCGATATCTTGATTAATAATCTCAACAAACTGTTCTGCGTTCTTGTTTGACTTGTCTCTTGCTATTGCTAGTGCTTCTTCTGATTTCATTGTAGCTTCTCCTTAATAACTTTAATCCACCAGTTCTTGCTAACATGTCTTAACTGATTAGGGTTCATGATCTTTTCTATCTTGGTCTTGATATTATGTTCCTTACGAGATAACAACCATAGATTACTCATCTCGTACCTATCTTCACCACTTAGTAACTTTAGAGGGATGATATGGTCGACGATAATATCCTTATCGTTTAAGATTGTTTCACTAACACCAGAGACGTACATATCCCTAGCCACTACAAAGTTACGCGTATCTGTCCACCGTTTGGAATGATAGAAGTTGTTGGCTTTCTTATCTCGTTTATATTGGTTGTAAAACTTATCTCGCTTACTATCTTCTGGAGTTCTTACTCTATCAATCGTATGCTTCCTACAATACTTCACTTCAAACGGTAACAACTCATGACAGCCGACGTGATAGCAATGATGCATTTTAACTCCTGCCATATTAATTACCTCCCATTATCATTGACGATTGAATCCACTCTAAATCAGACGGCTTCATATGTTTTAACGCTAATGAAGAAACATGTACTTCATCGTACTGAAAGCCATCTTTAATGTGTTGCTTCAAAGATACCCAATCTATTGTTACGTTAGATTCTGTAATTAATTGCTGTCTATTGTAATTAGGTTTTCCATTACCAAGATATTTTCTACATGACCAATACATTTTCAATTCGTCATAAGCATCATGTTTTGTATAACCTACGATAAGAACTTTCATATCTTTATCCTTTCAAGTTACCCATATTCAATAACCACTTCAAAGCCCATTTAACATCGCCGTCGTCACAATGATCTAATGCTTTGGAATACGAATCAGAATTATCACATCCGAAAAATAAAGTATTGTAATTCATTACCAAATGTATCCTTTGATAATAAGTTAACGTTTTAATAAATATATCTAAGTTATCTTTTGGCTTTTCAATATCCATACCATTTACCTCCATAATAAAAAGCCACACAACGATAGCGTTATGTGACCTTTTATCATTTTTATTTCTTGATATACTTAAACAATATAAAATACAACACTATTAAAAATATTAGAATAATAACTAGTTTCAGTGTTAAATCTGGAGTAAAGTTTATCATTTCACTCACCTACTTTAGTATTTAACCTGCCAACTTTGTGATTGCCATTCTTCTATGGTTGGATTCCACATTCCTTTCGGTTCGTGTGATTCAGTCTCCCATAATTCCAACGGTAATGTTGTTGGGTAATCTCTGTTTAATCTAATTTGAACGCCAGGCATTGTTCCTTCTAGTGCGGCTGATATACCTTGCTTGTTGAACTTTATTAACTCGTTTACTGCGTCTAGTAAGTTCATTTTATATTCCCCTTTCACGCTTAATAAAAAAACTCCCACCAATAAGTGAGAGTTATAAGAACGAGATGGTAAGGATTTGCACCTTACATATACTGGATTTTGTACTCTCCTACTTGTTCTTGGCTTCTTTCAACCTTAGCTTCGGATAGCGTCTACCTATTCCGCCACATCTCACCTGGTAGTTGTCCCCGATGGTTTCCGAGTAGGACTTATGCTGGCCTTTATGTATCTCCACCAGACTTCTTTTGTGTTTGCTTATCCGTGACTACCAACTACGACGTCAAACACACCGGTAATAAGACAGCAAGGAATCGAACCCTGCGACAAACGTAACATGCCTTTCCTGATTAAATTTGTTGAAACGGAAGTCTGTCGAACCATCTGCCCTACATCTTTCGATACTACCAATATAACGGATACTAACTCCAAAAGTACTCAAGTTTTACTCCAAATTTACTCCAGATTAACTCCACTTTTTTATTTTACAAAAGCCTGGCACTCCAGTCTTTCAGCTACATCTAATAGTGCTGCTTCATGCCAATTAAAATAAGTAGTCGATGACATGTTGTAATACCTGTCGGGCAGTCGTTGCATTAACGTGTCCATGTAGTAGCCGTGGTCTTCCTCATAGCCTTCACAATAGACAATTTTAAGTAACTCACGGTAATGGTACTTTCTACAACTATTGATCGCCCAGTCTACCCATTTACAGAACACTTTGCCTTTTTCGGCATTAATCATTCTCTGTTCAACATATTCTGGAACGGGTGCCGTTGCACTTGGTGCCCCATCACCAAGGCTGGCGGTAACTTTCGGGTTAACCGGAGCATTGATATAAGCTTTGTACTTACGGTATTTAGACAATATTTTTCTTGCGTTATACTTGGTTTGCTCTCTATCTAATTCTGGTAATAATGTCATGCCCCGTCACTCCTGTTATAATAATGTTGCTGAGATTATTAGATCGAGGGCACGTCTGCGAGGTGCTCTTTTTTATTACCATCATTCATCTATGTTAATTTCCCCGTTACTCTAGTTTTTTGCCACAAAATGGGCAATATTTAATTCTCAAGCTATCAACAACTGCATTTTCTTTTTTGAAAATCACTTTATAGCCACGGTCATCAAGGACAATACGTGCCGAAAATCCGTTCCCAACGTCCTTTGTTTCCCCCTTATGGTACTGACATAGGTATTGGGTCCACCTTTCCAATATTCGTTTTACCTTGTTTTCAAAATTAGCGTAAACATATCTTACCTTCATTCTTGACCTCCTCTAAAACAACTTTATAAACCTTGCCACCGATTTTTTCTGCACGTTTTTTCATTTCATCAAAACTTTCACTAAAAATTGCGTCGTTTAAATTATCAGTCATTTTATACCGATAATTGTCTGTTAGAATTAATTCTCTTTCCTTATAATATAAATCTCCTAGCCTAACTACATAAACGTTTTTCATTAGTTAATCCTCCTCCCATTCATCTTTGTCATATTCGATTTTTTCAATATCATCAACTTTGATTAAATAATATTCATCTATATCTTCCTCGTACACTTCAATAAATCTCATTTTGTTGGTTGGTAACCCTTTTAGGTCATCCTTGAACACTTCGACTTCATCAAATGTTTCCTCATTTTTACAATATATAGTCACAGGCACTCTACGTTCGTTAACAATACTTGGATGAATTGACGGTGGATTTTGTATTCTGTCTGGAACTTGATTTTGTCTGGACGTTCCTTTTGAAAATAACATTTATTTATCCTCCACCTCTTCATAAGTCTTCCTGAAAATGTCGTCAGCGATTGCCCAATGCTCACCCTCAACACCCGTAGCAATCCAATCACCTTCTTTGATTTCTAGTTGGCCTTCTTTAGTTTCAATAAAGTATCGAACATTATTACCAGAATAATCTGGAAAAATATCATATTTAAACACCATTTCTGGGCTACCATCGAATTGTTCAGCTTTAATTGTTGCTGTCTTACGATATTCTTTTAACATTGTTCGTCCTCCATTTTATTTCTTGGTAGTTCTTTAATTTTAATTAGGGCTTCCACAGCTTTTTCCCAGGTCAAATAGCCAAGTACATCATTAGTAATTGGTGTACCGTATTCTAGATCGCCCTCTGGGTTAACACTAAAATCTAACACAGCTAATTCCAACCCATAACTACCTGGAGCGTATATCAGGCTTGCACCATAATCATTAGGAAATCTATATTTATTTTGTAACCCCACAGTCATACGGCTTTTGGGGATTTCATATTTTGAAAATTCATTTAATTTTGTAATCGGATTTATTTCAGTCATTTACTATTCCTCCATTTTTCTGCTGATTTTTAAAACGATACATCATGGCCATAGTGTCTCCTTAATTTGTCAATAATTACTTCCACTTCTCCTACTTCTATAACACCCTTAACATCTTTATGTTTATCAAGTTGAGGACCGTACCAAATCTGAGTACCCCTTTTACTTAATTTACGTACCTCTTCCTCTGCTTCACTGAATGTAAATCCCCCGACCTTTTCAAAACCTTGCTCTAAAACATCAACAATATTTTTAAAATTACATGGATTTAACAACCATTTTTCGGCGTTTATGTTTAAAAGACCATTTCCTATGAAACACTCTCTAATCGAAACGAAAAAATCAAATACTGACATTGTATCTTCAAGGTGCCGTTCTACTTTTCGTTTTTCATACTCGTGAATTAACGTCACCATAAAATCTGGCAATTTTATATTATTCATCTTCTTCAACCTCATACCCATTTACTAAATTTAATAAGTCTTTGATTGGAATTTGTTCAACCCATTTTTCTACTGTTTTCTTCTATTATTTTTTGAACCTTCTCAATCCACTTAGACTGTCTAGCAATTAGTTCATCTTGAAGCTTGATTGTTTCATCTTTAGTTTTAATTAATCCTTCCAGCTTCTCAATCGCTTTAGACTGAACAATTACTACAATAAAGGAAAACGTGAACATACCCTGCGCAAAGGCTAATTCATATTCTTTATCAATCAAACATTGTACGGTATCCGCAATATTAAAAATTACGAATAAGGTGAAAAGTATTTCCCATCTGTAATGCCAACCAGCTTTTACCACCTTTTTCAATCTACTCATCTTCCACCTCATATCCAAGTTGAATTAAGACAGCTTCTATACCATTGAGTACTCGTTCGTTATATGTTAAATCGGCATATCCAGCATGAGAAAGGAGATTTATGATTTTCGTACTGCTTGTTTCCTGAATCCTGTCTTCTTTTTCCAAGTCATCATCTTCTATCTCCTCATACATAACTAAGGCAGAAACGAAAGGAAATTCATAGGGATCATATCCATTCACGCTGTACTTAATATCAATTACCTTTTTACCTTCAATAAATCCATTGATTTGGTCCTCTAAACTTTTTCCGCTATTTTCAGAATTGTCGTAAAATTCTTTAACTTTCATCTTCTACCTCCTCAAACCCCCATTCAACATGTTCAAAAGCAATCTCTTTAGCAATTTTTTCGATCTCATCATAGCTTTCACTAGTTACTTCAAAATAATCTTCGTGGTAGAAAGAAACATTATCTGGCGAACTAATCCATACCCGAATTTTACGGGGTGGAAGCTTTTTTAAAAGATGATTTTTAATATCTTTACTGCTTATGTTCGTAATATTCATATTCACAGAAACCTCTTCTCTCTAATCAAATAAGCAATCCCGCTAATCCAAGTTTGTAAAATAAACGCAGCTATAAAGATTGCTACGCCGATCGTCTCGCTATGCAACTCTTGCCCGATTAACACTGCCGGAAACAGCCATAACACACATGATAAATACCACAGTAAAAACATAATTAGACTTCCTCCAATTCAAACTCAATATCAATGCCTACCTTTGCCATGCCAACCGTAATCTCTTCGGCTTCTTTTAACGCCGCTTCTTTTTCAGCAAATAGCTTGGCTTCTTCTTTCGGGGCCGTCCATGACACTTGATTCATGTATCCTTTATCATGCTTATTTTTCAGCACATAGAACTTATGTTGCTTTACTTCAAAGTTAACCTGCTCACCGATCGGACTAATTGCCGCGTGCAAAATGTCCGCTTTCTGCTTCGCTTGCTTCCATTTCCTGAATACTGTGGCATCTTCAATACCTACGTACTGGTGGGCTTGACCTCCTAACCTGCGATAATAGTTATTAGTTGCTGTATTCTTAATCACGTACATCTTTTTCAATCCCCTTTTTAAAATTCTTTTTCCGCCAATGTTCCTGTTCGTCAATTACTGCTTTTTCAATGCGTTTTAAATCGTCAATCGTGTAATTATTGCCGTAGACTTCTCTAATAATTTCTTCTGCCGTCATAACTCTTCAACCTCCATTTCAGCTTAATCACTTGAGGACGCCTTTTTTTGCGTATATTGTACCAGTGGCTGGCAACGTTATATCGTGACGTGCCTAATTTTTCGGCGATTTCATCAAACGTTGTACCCTTGCTTCTTTCGGCAATTAGAAACGCATCTTCCTTTTTAGTCCAACTTTTCGGCTTCCTTTTGCTTTTACTTTTGTCAATTTTAATTCCAAGCTCTCGCAAATCTGAATAAATCGTTTGAACCTCTACACCTAGTTGCCATGCAATGTCAGCATAGCTAAGGTTCCTATCAAGCATTTCTGGAAGTAGGCTCTGCCGGACAACCTTCATCTTGTGCTTCATCACGCTAACCTCCCCAATATACCTACGCTTTTTTACTTTTGAAACACTTAACTCACGAGCTTTACGGAAGCCTTCGTAGTCGCCACGGTCTAACAATTCCTGCTCAATATCGGCTTGCTTAACAGCCGTGCCAACCTTTACATAGCGCATCGGTTCCGGCATATCCATATAAATGCTGTCCTTGCGGTCGCCTTCATATTCTGTGTAGGTCTTAAGCATCCACTTATGTAAATCCGACTTATGCTTGCTTTCTCCATACACCTCTTTACTATTAACCCCGACCAATTGCCACATTAGTCCACCAACTCCTTTTGCCCTTCTACTTCTTGAGGTTCGTCTGTATCTAGTTCCATTTGCTTAGGCGTAATCTTAACTAACACATCGTCACCTGCGGTATTACTCAATTGATTTGCTACTTCAAGAAAATCAGTATCTTCTACAGTCAATAAAGCTTGTGCTCCGTTTCTGTCCAAGGTTACCTTTTTCATATTTGCTGAAAATTCAAAACTGTTATCTTTCATTATTTTTCCTCCAAATCTAAATCTGCTGGCATGACCAACATTTCAATGTGTGGTTCGTCTGAGTAATATTTATTAGTTTTAGTGCTAACTATTTGCGCGTCATCGACCCATAGGAGCCCCGTACAGGCGTCCGTTACTGCTTTAAAGTAATTATCTATGTCACCTTTAACAACGGGTCTATGGAAGCCTAAGAGCCTCATTTCACGCTCTTTTTTCGACAAGCTCTTTTGGATTGGTCGGTAAATTGAAAGTTGTACGTGCACTGCGTAATCTACCGGCTTGTCGTGGTACTGTTCTTTAACCGCAGCGGCCACTTTCTTCTTGTATTCTCTCGACTTGGGCGGGTCGTAGCTTCGAACGAATCCCCCACGTCCACTAAATCTAGGTCGTCCTTGTGGGACTGGTTCTCCCGGTACTTCTATCCTTATCAACTTGCCAAAGCCCCCTCTCGTGCTCTCTTAGCCATTTCATCCAATAGTTCGTAGTATTTATACGTAGCTTTCTCTAAAGCCGTCATACGGCTCAAATCGCCCTCATATTGAACGACCATCGTGTTCATGAATTTATCTCCTCCGCCGTCCTCAAAGAACATAAAACCTTGGCGTTTTTCAATCGCGGCACAATCGATGGCGTCCCACACAGCCTTCCAACGTTGTTCTTCGGTTTGGTTGATATATTGATTCAGGATTCTGTTACCGCAATCAGCTTCTTCTCGTTTCATCAATATCTTTTTCCGCTTATTAAATGCCGCTGCACGTTTCAAAAACAACCGAACCGCCTTAGATTCTTTATAGCCGTTTTCCTTCATAATGGCTTTGTATTCGTGATAATCCATATAAGCCACTAGATTGCTACCTCTTTAAACGTCATTTCCTCGCCGATGAACGTAAAGTTGATATCCGCTAGCTCTCCTTCACGATTCTTACGAATGGATAACTGCACAACGTGATCATCACCAACCGATTCTGGTCGATGTAAGAATGCGACTACGTTAGAATCTTGTTCAATACTTCCCGATTCTCGTAAGTCGGATAGCACTGGTGTCTTATCGTTACGGTTCTCAATACCACGAGATAATTGGGATAGGGCTACGATTGGGATGTTGAACTCGTTAGTTAGTCGCTTAAGCTCTCGTGTTACCTCGCCAACCTCGATGTAGCGTTCTTTAACGTTTGGAACTTTGACTAGCCCAATGTAGTCAATGATTGCCATATACTTGCCTTGCTTTGCCCTAGCCGCGTTCTTTCGAATTGTCTGGACTATTTCACCTAACGTCTCTAAACCGTCATATACGCGCAATTTAGACTGTGCCAATTGTTCGATTGATTGATTAATCAATTTTTTAAGAATCGGCGATATTTTGTTTGCATTAGAACGCAAGGTGCTGCTTGATATGCCGGTCATTCTTGAGATGAACCGATTAAGCATTTCCTGTTTGTTCATTTCCAAAGTGAAGAAGTCAACTTCAACATCTTTGTCATTTGCCATAGCTTGATAAGCTAGGTTTACAGAGAACGCTGTTTTACCTGTAGAAGGTCTAGCACCAATCGTTAACAGCATCGAGCCGTACAGCCCTCCGCCTAAGATGGTGTCTAGTTGTTTAAACGTCTTAACCCCTCGTGGCTTAGGGTGATTCATTGAATCTTTTAATTCTTCAAAGGCTTCATCAAGTTTTCCGTCATCCGCAACTTCTAGCGTTTGACTTTTGGCTAAAATTTCCCGAATTTTTTCTTCGTTTTCCGAAAATGGATTAGCTTGATAGTCCTTAATGGCTGAGCTTAGTTCACGTTTGTAAGCTAACTTCCGCATTAAGTTAATGTCATTATTGAGTTGGCTAACTGCTGGTGCTTCGTCCACAATCTGTTTAAAGGTTCGGAAGTCCATGGCTTTTTTAGTCAATTGATTGTACTTACCATAAACATCTAATATGTCTTGACCAGTCGTCTCACTAATTGCTCTGTAGATTAGTCGATAGTCCTCGTAACCGAACCATTCTTCATTCAGTGCAACGGCTCCCACCTTTTCCGGGTGGTTCAGGAGGGAGCCAATTACTCCCCGCTCAATATCAGTGTTCATTCTTTGCTTTTGCCTCCTGCGCTCTTCGCTCAATTTCTTTTAAGTGTTCCGCTTCTTTTTTGGCAATCTCTTCTGGTGTCTTGCCCTTACGTTGACCATCACTAGCAGTTTTTGATTCAGTCTCAATTACATACTCATCAGTCCAACGATTTTGATTAAACCAAGTAGACCCTTGAGCGATATATTTACGCTCAATTCCTTCTGCCTTAATTTTTTTAATATAGTTGACAATTCCTGTTTGGATTTCTTTGTTGGTCACTCCACTTTTGATGGCTTTAAGATATGCTTTTTCTGCCCTCTTCTTGTCGCCTTCTTTTCTTGGATAAAGCTTCCAAAGTTTTTCGAAATTCTCGTGGTCTATATTCTTATTATTCTTATCATTCTTGATAGGTGTTAGGTCTTTGTTAGGTCTTTGTTGGCTATCTGTTAACTGCTTTGTTAGTTCGATTTCTTCATCTTGATATTTTCCCCAGTTATCAACGGTTATAAGCCGTCCAGTCTTTGTTGATTGGTTTGTTAGAAATCCTAATTTTTCGAAACGTTTTAGTGATGTCCTAACATTTTGAACCGAGATACCCTTACCTGATTTTTTGGCTAATGAATCAATCGAAGTGATAAATTGCCCCGGATTAATCTGAAATTTGCTGCCATTCCATTCCCATTCTTTTTCTTTATGACTTGCCAGAAGCATTATTGTAATGAGAATGGATTTTTGCTCTGGCGTTGAAAGTTGCCAAATCGAATCCTCGAGTAATGATCGATAAAGCTTGATCCATCCTTGCATTACTCATCAACTCCCAAGCTCTAGAATGGTAAATCTTCGTCTGAAATGTCGATTGATTGACCGCCGTTGGCAAATGGATCATTACTACTATTGCTTTGTTGATTGTTGGCGTCTTTAAATTTATGCTGTACTTCTGGAAACTTGGAAACTTCCCAACGCTTAACATTCAAATTCTCATAGGTTTTACCGTTATACTCTGATTTTTCATTCTTAACGGTTACTAGTGCTGGTCGATGCCATAACTTTTGGAAAAAGTCTTCTAACGATTCGAAATGGGTTTTATCTGGCATTCCTGTTGCTCTGGCGATTGTAAAAATCATTCCTTTTGGATATTTACCGTTTTGTTTAGACTTGAAAACTTTAGTGAAGATGTGTGCGTTAGCGAAACTTTGATTCTTAATGTCATTTCGGATGATCAAGTCTAAATTGATGAATTGTGTTCCACCCTTAGTTGCATCTTCTGCTACGCTATTAATTACTACCTCGTACTTGCCATCAGTTACGCTCATATCTTTAATTTCTGAAAAATCTAAATCGAATCCTGCCATTGTTTAGTACCTTCCTTTTTTTAATTTTTAGTATTTTTAATTATTTTTCTGCGTTTTGATTGTTAAAGTTGAATAGGTCTTCGATAGAAGCCATTTTCCGCTCGTCTAAGCGATTCTTAGCATAGACCGTGTTATCACCTTCAAGGATTACTCCACGGCCTCCAGTCTTCGGATTAACCACTAATCTGGCGACTACATCGGCTAGTCCTAGAAAACCATTCAAAGATTTATCTCGAATATCTGGTGCATATTGACTAAATGTTTGCCCACTCTCTGCTTCGTTGTCGATCTTCTTCTCCCAAGCAGTAATTAAAATGTTTAAATTTGGGATCATGTAGATTGTTGTGATAATTCTTGCAAAGTAATTAGTCCATTGAGAATAATCTTGAATCTCATTTGAAATACCGTTCTTTGAATTTCGTCCACGCTCCACGAACCAATCTTTTTCAAGACTTGAAACATTATCAATGACTAAGTTGTCGAATGTCTCTCCAGCCTTTAATACGTCCGGGTCTGATAAGAAAGTATTTAAATCTTCAATTGGCTTAGTTCGGTCAAACTCACGTCCTTCTGGCGTTCCATTGTCAAAACGGTATTGCTGAATGTTGTCAGAAACTCCTTCCAAAACTTTGAAAGAATTATCTAAATCAAGCACTAGTGTCTTACCTTTTAGGTACTTAATTGACGTTGTTTTACCTTGACCAGCTTTTGCGTAAAGAATCATTTTCCAATCTCTGTTTTTTCTGAAAGACATCGCGCTCTTTGTTATCATCTAATCCACCGCCCTAACTGATAACTTGTCTGGCTTCTGTCTTGCTACATAAGGGATTAGTGCTCCAGTTTCCGTGTCGACTAGTTGCCCGTTTTTTGATGGAACAAATCGACCTTCGGCAACCATGCGTTTAATTGCTGATAAGTTAGGCTCTTGTTTTACTAACGTTTCATCAATTCCAGAAAGTGACTGTACAATCTCTTTAGGCTTCGCATTGTTTGCCTTCGTAACCTGCCACCATGTTGGTTTGCTAGGATTGCTTTCGGTTCGAACATAGCGCCAAGTAGCGGTTTGCAATTCACGTCCTTGAAATAAGTTGAGCTCCTCTTGTTCGACCTCACTAATCTGGTCGCGAAGTTCATCAATTTGAATGTTGATCCCTTCTTTATCGTGCTTTAACTTGCGCAATTTACGATCTAGCTCGCTGCGCTTAGCTTCTAATTCATCAATCTTCATCATGTTCATTTCCTCCAAATAAGGTTTCTACTTCTTTGTTTTCACGTTCTGTTTCCCAAGCTCTTTCTAAGCTTGCACTTAACTGTTGATTGTTCATGTGATATACTCCAGTTGTTAAATTTATTTCTTTGCTCCAGTATTGTCGTTACCAATGAAGATGCTCTAATTATTATCTCGTCTATAGTTTTCAGCATCTTCGTATTCAACCGAGCGCTCCTCGCTACCGCAAATAGCGTCGAGTACTTTTTTAATTGGTTGATTAAAAACGAAAGGTTCATAGCTATCACCAGTAAAAACATGTGTTTCATTTGGATTGTATTCAACCACTGCATTAATCCTATCCGTGTTGATGTACTTGCTATGATCAACTCGTACTAACTTCATTGCTTTCACTTCCTTTTTATTTTTTGAATTCTCGGTAAAACACAGCTAGCTTGCTGAAACTTATTTTTCCTTGAAAAACCATTCGAAGAACGACGTGCCAAGTTCTAATCCTGATTAAATAGGTATTAAGTTTTAACTTTCTATAGGTAGATTTTGCTTTCCTGTAGTAGTCTTCTTTTCGCTCAGAAAAATTGCTAATACGTGCAATTATTTTCTTAGCTTGCCACTGCTCCGGAACAGAGCCCAACGAGTTAGCTAATTCTTTTATTTCGCTGTCCATTTCTTTATATTCTTTAATCAACACTTCTATCTGAATTTCATAACTATTGTTAATCGAGTACAGAGTGCCAAGCTTTTCATCAATTGCCATCATCTGGCTAATTACTTTTCCTTCCATTGCTGTCCTTCCCTATTCAAAAAATGAGTTAAATCCAAACCGTCCAAACATGTAAAACATCCCTGCAACTACTATTAATGCGATTAAAGTTTCCATCATAACTTCTCCACCCATCTATTAACCTTTGTTTTAATGTAGTAAGTCCGATTGAGATAAGACGGACTAGTTACAGCCTCGTCTAGCCCACCATGTTCAACAGCCTTATCCACAGTCGCTACTGAAAATCCCAAATATTCGGCAACTGTTTTTCGATCCATTAATAGTGGAAACTTGTCATCGCTCAAGCGTTCTTTGACCGCCATCTTTATCACCTCCTAGATTGCAATTACAAACTACCGTTACTTTCCTAATAGTCTTTTTCCCAAACGTGATTTTTAATGGCGTATTCCTTAACAATCGCCATATAAATTTCGATTAATTTCTTGTCATCTTGAATCACATCAACTTTATTTAATTTGTTTCGTTTAGACTTACTAACGCCTTCATCTGCCATACGACGGCGCTTGTTAGTTAGTCGAGTTTTTAAAGAAACTCCAGCGCGCTTATCAACTTCCGCATATATTTCATTACGCACATCTTTATAAGCATCTCCTCCGCCTTGATACTGGGCGATACGTTGAATCAAACGAGTTGTACCTTGTCGCCAATCCATCGTGCTAGTTCCTACAATCTCAGAAATGTTGTCTAACTTGTGGTCAATTCGGTTCGTCTTCAGCTCTTGTTTAGCCATTGAGTCAAATAGACCTTTAAACATTTGTAATTCGGGGCTTAGTTTGGTTGTGTCCAATTTAATTTGGCTTTCCATTCGATTAAAAGCATCAATGTACTTCAGTTTGAATTCGTCTGCCTTCTTACCAGTGAATCCAAAAGCAATAAAGGTAAATCCATCACGATTCATGTAATACATCTTGTTTCGCTTACCGCTCTTATCTTTGTATTCGCCCTGAGCAAACATCGAATCGTACTGAGCGGAATTTTCCGCTGAGCTAATTTTGTTTTGAATAGCTTCTAAAACATCACGGTGATTCTTTCCAAATACTTCTGCTACCTGTAAACTGGTCGTTACTGCTTGTTGGTCTTTCATGATTACTAATTCGTTCATTATTATTTCCTTCTTTTGTGTGTATAATTTAGTTAGTTCAATTAAAGGTGGTGATACGATAATGTCAGATCTCGCCCTACATAACTAATATGGATAAAAAAACGAGAATCTGCTAAAAACGAGTAAAACTTTTTTAAATACCATATTTTTCATGCAAATATTCGTAAATCTCATTAACCAAGTTTTCAGAAGCACGTGTTACTGATTGTTTGTTTAGTGACAAATTTACAAAGCTTCGTGACTTACCAAATTTCTTAGCAAGTGAACCTTGTGTTTCAAGACGTCGATTATTTGATAACCAAGCCTTGATAGCTTCGGCTTTGTTGTTAGTCTCCATGTGGATAAACAAATCGATCACCTCCTTTTTTGTAAAATATGTTAAGAACTTTTTCTAGGACTATTTACTTTTTCTATAAAATGATGCTAGAATGTAGCCATAGTTAAATAAGCAATAAAAACCACTACATCACGCCTGCCAGCTGATTGATTGGTGTTTTTAATTTGCTCTTTTTAATAACAATATTTCTTAACAAAATCTATTCTAGAATATAATCTAGTTTTTGTCTAGTTATTTCTAAAAATATTTTCTAGGTATTTTTTGTTAACGCATTGGAGATACCTATATGACGCTATTTGATAGAACCAAAGAAATAATAAAAAAACGTGGAATGTCTGTTTCGGAAGTTGAACGTAAAGCGGGTTTAAGTGAGAATTATCTTTATACTTGGAAAAAATCTGATAATCCTAGAAAGAAAAGTATTGAAGCTGTTGCAAAAGTATTAGGTGTATCTGTAGATTATTTGTTAGGTAAAGATGATAATCTTCCTAGTAATATGACAAAAGTTAACAAAAACGACTTAGTAAGTATTCCCGTTATTGGAACAATAAAGGCTGGGGTTGATGGGATTGCATTCGAAGAAGAACTAGGGACCGAGTTTGCAACAGTTAATGATTTAGATACGACTTTTGAGTACTTTTGGTTAAAAGTACAAGGTGATTCAATGGTCGGAGATGGAATTTTTGAAAATGACTACGCTCTAATTAAGAAAACAATTGAATTTAATAATAATGATATCTGTGCTGTTATTGTAGATGGTGAGGAAGGAACCCTTAAACATGTTACTAAAACAAAAGATTCCATAATATTAACGGCTTCAAATCCTGAATATTCACCACGCTTTTTTACGGGGAAAGAAATGAACAAAATTTTAATTGCCGGGAAATTGATACAAACAAAGAGAAAATATTGATCTTACTACGTCCAAATACTGATCGACGTAAAAAGCTGTATATATGGAGGAATTTATTTTGTCTAGTAATTCAACTAACGTTTCTACTACTTCACGAGGTGGAGAAATCGCATTAGGTATTCTCGGTGGAGTTTTTGGTATAATCGCTTCCCTATTTGAAACTGTAGTAGGAGGCATGGGAAGTTCCCTAGGCTCAGGTGATGGTGGATTAGGCGGACTTGCTATCGGCATGTTTATCGTTTGTGTACTTGCAATTATTTTGCCTTTCTTTATCAATCGTAAGCGAGTCTTAGTAGGATGGTTAATTATTGCTTGTGGCGTTTTAAACTTTGTTTTTGCTGGAGGATTCGGAATCCTTAGCGGTATTTTAATTGTTATTGCAGGCATTTTAGCATTGTCTAGAAAATAATATGCTCTTTTCCCGCTCCGGTGACTAGATACGGTTCGACTCCGTATGTGGGAATAGTGGTTATTACAATATACGTAATAACCACAAAAAAGCCACATCCCTACTCCCGCCAAGAAGATGGATGTGACTTCAATTGAAATACGAGAGGGGCAGTCCCTCTTCATTTGTCTATTTTAGCATGTTGGACTGCCTCCAGAAAAGAGAACGGAGGTTCGCGTTATGGCGTCATTTGAAAAACGTGGAAAGAAATATAGAGCTGTTGTATCAGTAATGGATAACGGCGTACGTAGAAAGGTCTCAAAGACCTTCCCCACCAAAAAAGAAGCGACTGAGTGGGCTACCATTATGGAAGCCGATAAATTTCAGAATAAAAAAATCATAGCTTCCAGTATGACCTTTGCAGATTGGTTTAAGATGTGGATGGAAAATTATAAGAAGAGCGAAGTTAGAGAAGCCACCTATGCCACGTATAAAAGTGATTATCACGTGATCGAAAAATACTTTGGTGATATAACATTGGCTAACTTAACATATCCTATACTTCAATCTACATTAGATAAAATTGGAGAAACGCAAAAGCAAAGCTCTAACGCTAATCTTGCTATAAAGATTAGGTCTTCATTAAAAGAAGCCGAGTATGAACAATACATCAAACATGATATTTATTCCAGATTAAAAGCTCACGGTGTTAAAACCGATAAAAAATCTAATGTCCTATCAGCAACTGAATTTGAAAAATTGCAAAACTACTTATACCAAAATTATCAAGGTGACTTAATTAATGGTGCAATTTTAGTTGCTCTTGAAACAGGGATGAGAATTGGTGAAGTGCTTGCATTCAATTCAAACGATGTTTCTATCCCCTTTCAGACAATAGTTATTAACAAATCTTTTTCTCAGACAGCTTGTAAAATAACCCCACCTAAAAATAAGCATTCAGTCAGAAAAATCAAAATTACTAAAGAATTAGCGCAAGTGATTAATTCTTATGGATACCACGAAGGAAGGATATTTAATATGTCCCATCCTACTGTTAGAAGACGTTTAGACTCAATACTTGATGAATTGAATCTAACCCCTATCACCACACATGGTTTAAGGCACTCACATGCGTCTTACTTATTGTATAGAGGTGTATCAATTAACTATGTTTCTGCACGCCTAGGACACGCTAACGTCTCAATTACTCAAAGAGTATATGCGCACATGTTGCAAGAAGAAAAACAACGAGAACAAGAGCACGTGGTAGAAATATTATCAATGTCCCCAAATGTCCCCAAACAGAGCAAAGAATCCTAATATATCAAGGTTTCTAAAGTAATAAACAATTGTATACAAATTATACAAAAATTTTTTATTTTTAAATATAGCTATATATAGGCATTTTAAAAAATGAAAACTATATAAAAAGCGATAAAAAAACGTGGGTATGTCCCCAAGATGTCCCCACAGTCCCCAATTAAAAAAGAGGCAACTTCATCTAAAATAGACAAGATAAAAACCGTTCGATTAATTTCGAGCGGCTTTTTATTTTGAATCAGTAAATCCAGTGTAAGTAAATGTCAATTGGTAATGCTCTTTAATCCCACTGATGACTTCTTGCAAATAATCTTATGTACAAAAAAAGTGTTGTCGCAGAAGACAGACAACACCAAAGCCGACGTAGTCCGAGCAAGACTACTAGGGCAAGAGCCCATGGACTTATTTACAAGTTTGATTACTGTCGTGCTAGGAGTTATTGCTAGTGCTATTTGGGACTGCATTAAACAACTATTCACGAAGTAATTTAACATAGAAGAAGGAGACCCAGCAAGCGGGGTAACCCCTTTTTTTGTTACACCCATTCTAACACAAAAAAGCCCCTATCCGAAGACAGAGGCTAAATAATTACTTCCTAATTTTAATAAGCTTAAAAATTACTATGGTCGTTAATACTAATCTGCAACCGGTCTAGTGGTTCGCCGTACATTCCGGCCCATGAATCAAACCCAGCCACAGAACCATTGTCGGCACAGGCACCGAGATAGCCAGCACGTTGTGTAGATTGTGAACGGTAGTATGCTTGTTGGTAAGTCTCACCTTTTGGTGTGGTGTAGTACATTTGTACACCGTCGATTGTGTGGCCTTTAATACCAGCTACACCGTTGACTGTGTCGTTCTTATTGCCTTTGCGTACCCAAGGCAGCCAGCCGTCTTCAATTGTGTGAACCCGATACTTAATTGAACCACGATTTACTTTGATATAAAGCATATCGTGAACACTATATGGCATACCTGCAAATCCGTTAGCACCAGAACCAGCATTTTTAACGGGTGATAACCATTGGCCATTACGTTGGTGCATTGCGTAGGTTACATCTACGTGCTTCTTATTTGACGGCTTAACTGGCTTTGAAGCTGGATTAGGTTGCTTGCCATCATAACCGTTGTGCGTAATTCCGGTTAAATCGATGTTGCCATCTAGTCCGCCATTAATATACATAGATGTGAACTGCCAAATAGCCACTCCATCCATAGTTGGGAAAGTTCCCCAATATGGTGTACTACGGACTAAGTAATCGGGATAAGCTGCAATCCAAAGGCATGTACCGAACTTCTGTATAATGCGCTTGTAATCAACGTGTGCCAATGTGTATGGCTTGTAGCTGTAGTACATTGGTGTATAGCCAGCATTCTTAATCTGCTGCATACCAGCAATGATAGCGTCTGTATTAGCTTTAATGCTGCCACTTGCACCATCTTCATAGTCTAGTGCTACAATACTGCCTTTTGGTGTTTTAACTCGTGGCAAGTAGTAATTAAGGCATTGCTTACCGAGTGCTGTACTACCACCAACCCCATACCAAATGTAAGTATGTGCCCGCATACCTTGATTAAGCGCACTAGCAACTTGACTGTTGTACGTAGCTTGGTTAATGAACGTTCCACCGTATGATCCACCAATTTGTGCAATCGCAAACTGGTCGTTTTTATAGCCTTTAACGCCGTTATATCCTTGATACTTAGACCAGTCGACACCTTGGCTGCGAACGGAGGTAACAGCTTTAGGAGCTTGTTTCTGACCTGTTTTAGCCTTGGCATTAGCAGGATGTTTAACCACTGCTTTATGCTGTACATTGGTGTACTGGTTATTCGTAGCTCCACCAGCATTGGCACTGACCAGTGGAGCGGAACTTGCTCCAACAAAAAAGGCTGCCGCAATTGCAGCAACCCATTTTAATTTATTTTTTAGATTCAACGTTATTACCCCCCTTAGGATCGTTTACAAGTGTTGTATCACTAAGTACGCCTAACATCCCTAGGATGGTTAGTACAGTGTTAATAATCCCTATAATGTTTTGCCAGTTGACTGGATAGGTATAGCCAAAGGCTACCATTAATTGCTGAATTAACACAATGCCTAAACTAATTAACCCCGCCCACAACTTTCCGTCATGCCAATTGATGTTTTTCGCTTTTTCCATTATTAATTTCCTCCCCATACTTTGTTTTGTAAGTCCTTAATCCTTTCGTGGTGGCGGTCTAACCGCCGATCGTGCTCGTCTACTCGCTTATCTAATTCCGCAACACTAATCCTTATTTCTCGTAGATTGTCATTAAGTGTTTTAAAATTTTTATTTAAATCTTTTATGTCGTCCTGAAATGGACCAAAAACGATATACTTAAAAAGTAGGCTAACCATGCCTGCCATAAAAAGAATGATAGTTACGATCGATGCCCATTCCCCCCAAGACAACCCCAACAGTGTGTGCAATTTTACACCTTCTTTCTCCTTAATTTTTCCAAAATAAAAACGCCTATGGTGTAGGCGTTACGTAATCTTCTCCGGTAATATCTTTGTACTGCTCAGCGGTAATGTTGCCACATTTAACCGCTTCAGCCACCATATCAATCGTCCATAATTTAGGTGTAGTATTGTACCAATATTTAATTGCATCATAATCTGGAAATTTCATTATTACTTACCTCCTGTCATAATTTGGTACGCCATTTTTGCGTTTTGTTGTTGTAGTGCATTAATTGTTTGAATATCTACCATCTGCTGATAACCAAGCGTTGCTACTTGTTTTTCAAGATTATTTGGCTCAATCTCTGGTGGCTTAGGTGCTACATAATCAGGATTTTCAACAATCACATCATTTTCAAGCGAATAAAAAGACGGCTTGAACTTACTGTAGAAGTCGTCTGGTATATTCCCTGAATATTGGACAACATTATCGCCAACTAAACCACTACCTTTGGCGTAGTCAACAATAATATTTTGGTCGATTTTTAAACTAATCATTATTGAACCACCCCCACAATCTTTCTAATCGATGCTAGGTTCGAAGCCACAACTGGTCCCGCTGTACCCTCGTTGTAAGCATCTGATACATTTTTAGTAACACTGCCAGAATCACCATCAATACGAAGTGTAACTTCAAAGTTGTTCATGCCTAAGTGCGAATTCTGATGTTGAACGGTATTAATTTTAAAAGTGTTCCCCACCGCCGGTGTTGTTACATCATAAACTGCACCATTATTAGTATTGATTGTAAAGATTAATCTAGTGTATTTTCCAATCTTGTCAGCTAAGGTGAAATTAGTACCTACAGTGGTCATACTACCCTCCCATAGAGTTGCTAACCTAGGAATTGCTGTCCAAACGCTCGGTGCATTGTAATTAGTCCCAGCTCCATTAGTGTGTTCGGTATAAAAATATGTTTGACCTGTATAGGATTTAATAACAGAAATTTGTTTTCCCATACCCTCAATTTCGGACACATCTACGGTAACAATTGCATCATCATCGGCTGCTAAAGGACCATTTTTATATTTAAGACCGTAATATTTACCTGGCTCTAACGCCATAATGTCTTGACCGCTACCATTGTAAGTTCGCTTTCCCGCAATCTCATAAAATTTTAGCCACAGATCGCGGGTCATAAAGCCTGCCTGATAACGACTAACTGGAGTGTGAGCATTTACCCCACTACCAATGTGAGCGTCCAATACCGTAGCTAATTTTTGAACCGCTTCTGTCAAGTCTAATTTAGTAATTGATTGATTCCCTTCAATGTAAGGATTCAAGCTAGCAATTACCTCGTGAACTGATTCGTTTGCTGTATCTGTCAAAATTTTTCCCCCTATCATGCATTAATAAATTTGAAACTACGACTGGTTGCGTGTCCAAAACCGCGTAATTGGATTGTTTGATTTGCCGGATCCACACTTACTACGACCCAACCATCGTCACTGGGATTGCTGGCGTCGCTTCCAATAGAACATGTGATTCCGATATTATTAAATCCCAAATCGCTGGTGTAATTGTCTTTATGTTGATGGCCATGAATGTAACCCGCCATAAGTCGCTTGCCTTGGCTGGTGAAATCAGCCTTAACCGAAACTTCCCAATCTTTCGTGGTGCTAGTCAAAGTGCTGGATGTTCCACGCATAAAGTTGTTGATTGCTTGATTAACTAAATCCACATTGTAATAGTGGTCTCCGTAGATGTTATTTTCGTCCACGCTATCTTTCATCGCATCCGCATGAATGTGTCCGACAATTACAGTTGTGTAATTTTCTGGCACATTCTGTAGAGCAACATTAGCTAACCAGTTAATTTGTTCCTCTTGGTACCCCATATAAATTAGTCCAGGATACTTCGACGTGCCGTCTGATTTGAGCACTTCGGGCGTGTCGTTAGAGTCCAGTCCGATTAGTCGTACTTTCTTTTCGGGATAATCTTTATAGAAGTAGTTACTATTTCCGTTCCGTATTTCTCCATTTAATAGCGCCGAATTGTTGTACATTCGCTTCAAATCGTTGGCCGGAATTGGTTTAGTACCGGCAAATTGAACATCACCGGTACGAAGATAGGCAACCGGGCGACCGCTTGCGTCATCATGATTGCCTTTTAAGATAAATTTATCTGAAGACCCATTGTGGTATAAAAGCATATCATTAATGAATTCCTTATGTTGGCTTAGAACAATGTCATAAAGCGCTGAACCACCATCAACATTATCGCCGCCAGCAATAATTGCATCGACTGAACCATCCGTCAATAGTGCGTTGTTTAGGCGGTCAAGTCCAGTTCGGTTCGGGTCGTTCCACTGGTCGTAATGGCAATCCGTGAAAAATACAAAATTGAATAAGGCTGGGTCAACCAAGGATTTAATGTTTTCAATCGCCGATTGATTACTAATGTTCACCTTTTTACCGATAGTAATGTTATCGCCAACGATAATATTGCCCTGAAGTTTGTCTAAAGCATCGGCAATGGTTTGATTAACAATTTTAATCTGTGCATCAAACTCTGCCTGTGTAAGCAACCCATCAGCTTTAATCTTGCCATCAAGCGCTGAAAGTTGTGCCTTAATCTCGGTAATTGTCAGGTTAATACCACCAACGTCAGCATTAAGATTAGTGATTAAGTTTGCTACATCTTTCTTCCATTGCGTCATTGCAGTATCAAAGTCACCGTTTGCTTTAGTGATGTAATCTTGCAGCTTGCCGTATAAGTCTTCAAATGGAGTAATATAGTCTGACGGTACAAGGCCGGAAATAACCTTATCGGCCATAACGTCCAAGCTAAATTCCAGCGTCGCAACACTCTTCCCATCTTTCATTAAGCGGAAAAATGCTTGCTTGTATGATCCAGCAACTTGAAAAGCTTGTGCTGGGAAGTCAAATCTAAAAATACCATTCTGTGCATCAATCATTACTGAATGCTTAGCATCCATAATTCGATATACGCCCTCTGGCAACCACCCTTCAAACACCGGATTAACACCAGTTAAATCAACTGGTGAACCATCACCATGTACTACATGGACTTCAATTTGGCGCATGCCTTCTTCATACTGGCGGGCTTCTAACCAGTTATATTTCGAATCATGGAAATCAATGTTAAAATTTTGTTTGTCATCAACAAGATTTCGCCGATCATTGTCGATGTTAAATGTCATAACTTCCATTAATCAATCACTCCCTTTTCTTTTAAAATACTATTTACTACAATCTCGATGGATTCCACGTCGATACCCAACAAAATACGATTAATTCTTTCCTTGAGTGCTTCATTTTCTTTTATAAAGTCATTTTTTAATTCATCCAATTTTTTATCTAGCTCTTCTTTAGTAACTTGGTCATCAGTGTCGATTGAATCCAAGCTGTTAATTTCTTTTTCAATTTCAGAAAAATTATCAACCAAATCATTTCTGAAATCATTGCCTAACCCGGGACTTAAACCATCTGTTTTTAATTTAAAACCCATCTATGAGCCTCCTTTTGCTTTAGCGCTTAGTTTTCCATCATCATCAACCGAAACCACAAAAATAGAACCGTTCGGTGACTTTAATTCTAGCTCGTCCAAGGGCTCTTCCTTTAAGCTATCTAGTTTTTTCTTGTCCGCACTACTCATCAATCCATCCGCAGTTTCGGTAGCAGGATCATATTTGACAACCTTACCATCAACAAGTTTATCCAACCCTTTTACCGCATCTGCCGAGGTGGCTGGATAATAAGATTCTCCTTTAGCTAGATTCAAGTCCGGATACTCTGCGCGTGCTTTTAACTGTACAATTTTAGTACTCACTTTCACCGACTACCTCCCCATATATGCTTGAATCATAAGCCTTACTAGCTAGGTTTATGGCGTTTGAAACGCCTTTTGTGCTGTCTTTTTGTTTCTTAATAACTTTTGCTAAACTATTATTATTTCGTTTCTGATAATCAAGGATTGTTCTGGCACTATTGTTCAGTGTAATTGAATTTTTTTGTGTTTTATCCAATGGATACCAAGTAAAACCAACTACCTCAACATACGTTACAAAGCTCATTGGTCGAACCTCTAAACGCATCATTTCACCAGGAGTGGGCTTCTGGTTAACATCACTTGTAATGGTAATCGATAAGCTAGGCTCCGCTGCCATTTGTGATAACACGTATTTCTCCATTGCTGCCTTGTCCGTGAATCGGTCGTCCGAAACGTCTTCACCAGGATGTAATCCCCACTTGTTAACTGAATCTTGGTTAGTTACTAAAAATGGCTCAAAGTAATAGGAGGGTTTATCTGAATCCCCTCCGTCCTTTTGTTTACCAATAGCCATTACTTGATTAACAATTTCAGTCGAATCACTTTCTAATTGAACATCGCTAGTGTCGTGTAAATAGTCAATTCGGCCGCCTAAATACTTGCGGAAGCTTTCAGCTTCATAAACTCGAATAACTTTATTAGTTGGATAGATTACCGTGTTCGGCCATGTTTCCATTATTTTACTTAATCCATCTTTTGCACTACCACCACCCAAATCAGTGATTTGTTGTTTATTGAAATTACCGTGAACTTCCCACGTAAAGCCTAATTGATTATCTTTCAGATAGTAACTCAGTACATCGTCAACGCCGTACGTCTTAGTACCTGCGTTTACATTGCGTTGCCGGATTCGAATTATTTCATTGTAAACGTGAGTGGCTGTAATTTGTTTAGTGGTAAAACCGCCTTGCGCATCCACCGATGATTGTTTAACAATGTATTCCTCACCATCAAAAAAGACACTACTTTCAACGTCTAACATTTCAAAAGCAACTAAGTTTTTAGGGTTTGAAAATGCCGTGAACGTTAATTGATAAGTGTTGTTTTTCTCCCACGTGATTTGTACCGAACTTGGTACAAAAGCGGTCAAAGGCTCTACACTGGTGCTATGTAGTCCTTTAACCAGAATTACATTCGGATTATTAGGCAATGTAGACAAATGGGAAGCTGAACGTGATAGTAAAATCAGTTGCACCAGTAACTGATATGTCATTCCAGCCCGTAGCAAGTGTCAGGTTACCGTAGTCGGTATTAACGCTTGCTGGTTCTCCGTTTAAAGTTGTGATAATACCGTTTAAGACGATATTATCCGTTTTCTTAGCCGGTTTTGTATAAGACCACGAAGTATTCGTAGTCCTGTTAGTAACCGTCAAACTATTACCCTCAAAATTGATTTTTAATATCAAATCGTGGCTCTGATAATACGGGTCGATTGTGATATCCGAAGCATTGAAAATTTTAAAATTAGGTTCAGAATGCGTATAAGTTAAATCCTCACTAGGTAGATTCATACCTAATTGCCAACCTTCCTCATTGAACGTATACAAACTGTCCGATCGTAACAATGAATACTTATAGCCAGACGGATTTTCGAACGGGATTGTAAATACTGCGTCGTGAGCTCCGTCGGATGAAGGTGCTATATCAAATGTGGCGGGAATAACATATTTCACAATTGCCGGCTCGGCATCCGTCCTAATTCTCATTGATTGACGTTGGCTAAATAGTTTATAGATATTATGCTTAATCATTTTATAGTCGTACCAATCTCCAAAATTAAGCCCAAATTTAGCATTAATCACATTTTTATCATAATTAATTGACTGTAGTATTTGCCCATCTCTCCCTGCGTTTTGCTGAAAAGCAGAAACAATGCTTGGTGCCTCATCATCGCCTAAATATATCAGCCCCTTAATAGCTTTCGATACGTCCACTTCATCGCCATTTTTTGGCTTCAAAAACAATTTAGGTATCAATGTATCCACCTCCTTTTAATATGATTGAAAATCAGTGATGCTCTGATTCAACGCTTGAGTTCTATATAGTGCATCTTTGTTGAACGCGCCATCTCTAGTTGCCAATATCTGTTCTTGCAAAAGAGCAACCATGTTTCCAGCCAATTTAGTTAGCTTGTCTAACTTAGTAATCAATTCACGACTACCGTTACTACCATAAGCCGTATCATTATCAGCGATTCTATCTGGGTTGTTTTTAGCCATGTGAACAATAGTTTCACCTAGTAACTGGTTAGCTCTATCAGAGCGCGTCATAGAAAGCGGGATTGCCATTTCCGGACCTGCTTCACCAAAGATAGATGGAGTAGTAGCAATCCCACCGTTAGCGTAGCCGTGTCCGTTACCAAGGAAACTTAATCCATGTCCATACCGGTGTTTTGCGTAATTTAAACCAGCTAGCAGATTGTCAAAGCCGTTCCAAATATTGTTATGGCCAGGTAAATGATAAGCTCTAAACGTTCCCGGCTTGACTTGCATCAATCCCATGGCGTGTCCATCAGCCAAACCGTCAGTACCACCCATCGCTCTCGGGTTACCACCTGATTCAGTGTTGATTTGCCGCAGCACTCGGTTAACCATGCTAGCACTGGTTGAAAGCCCAAGCTTGCTCAAGGCTCTTTTAACGTCAGATTTCCAACGTTGAACACCTGAGCCACCGGGGTTACCACTACCGCCATTGTCGCCAAACAAGCTGGCAATCTTCTTGATAGTGTTCCAGAATCCACTACCAACTTGTTTCTTGATCATTTGCTGAAGTCTGCTGTCGCCACTTGAGCTTTCAGCGTCTGAGCCTTTATCTTTGCCGTGCTGTTTAGTAATATCTAACCAGCCTCTAGTGCTCATACCGCTTCGGTTCCAGACCGAACCACCGTTGGTTAAACCGACGTGTAAATGCGGCCCAGTTCCTAACCCAGAGCGTCCTAGAACACCTAGAACGTCGCCAGTTTTGACGTGTTGTCCTTTGTGAACTCTAACGTCTTTGGCATTACCAAATTCTTGGTAAATAATTTCTTTACCGGTTGAATCACGAGTAACAATGTTATAACCAACCGGACCCCATCCGGCGGGTGCACCACCAACACGAATAACCGTACCACCGTGCATAGCATGGAATGGAGTTCCTACTCTTGCAGAGAAGTCGTTCCCATCATGAACGCCACCGCCACGAGGTGAACCAAATCCATCAGTATGTGTCCAGCCGCTACCTGGTGATTGCCAACCGCCACCGTATGAACCGCCGCCGTCGCCGCTAAAGTCGACCATGCTCCATAATGTAGACCACCATTTTTTGGCTTGGTTCTTAACGAAATTGAAACCGCCTTTAGCAATTGTCGGGAAGAATCCCTTAGCACCTTTGCTAGAGAACGGCATTAGACCTTCTAACGCTTTAATTGGGTGAGCAATAATCTTGGTTCCTACTTCGAATAGTCCTTTTAAGCCGCTGGCAACCTTACCAAAGATGCTCTTAGCTCCATTGATAATTCCTCCAAAGAAGTCTCCAATTCCACCGCCAGCAAAATGTGTAATGCCTAGCATTGGAGCTAACTTGGCCGAATCACTGGCGTTGGCAACTTCATCGCCTGGAAACAATACTGTTTCGGCATTCTTTTCCTTAGAATATTCAACAGTTCCGGTTGCTTTTCTAAAGATAAGTTCCGGATTGCTTGCACCTGGTTCATCGTTTACGATTGCCGGTGTAATCGAATTAATCGCACGTCTAAAGTTAGAACTTCCCAGTGAACCGGTACCAGTCGCAAAGTGAACGTGGCCAATCGGTTTGATAGTTTGTTTCTTACCGCCAAAGGTATGGATGACCGAATTAATGCCGCCTACACCTTTATTGATAACTCCGATAACAGCGTTAAGACCATCAGCAGCCATTTCTTTCATTGAATTCCATAAACCACTAAAAATGCTCTTGACGCCTTTAACCAGTCCATTCCAGCCATCCTTGAACTTATTACCAAAACTTCCTAGAATATTCATCGCTCCAGAAGTCCAGTTACTGAAAGTCTTGCTTAATTTCTTAGTTATTCCGTGGAAGAAATCGTGAACGCCATTCCACATATTGCTCCACTTTTTACTGAACCAGTTCTTGAAACCATTCCATGTCTTCGAGATTGCACTCGTCCAGTCTTTGAACTTTTTGTGAATGCCGTTAAAAATGTTAGAGAAGAACTTGCTGATAGCATTCCAAACTATGCTCCAAGATTTTTTAAAAGCCTTACTAAATGAGTTCCAAACTTTGGAAAGGCCGGTAGTAAATCCCTTCCACAACCTGCCCATGAAACTTAGGGTTTTGGAAAGGAATTTAGATAGTGGCTTCCAAACCGCTTGCCAGGCTTTAAATAAAGCCTTGCCAACTGTTTTTATAATCTTAACCCAGCCATTAATAACTTGACGAATTATTTTACCGATTAGCGTAAGTTCAGTTTTGACGTACCGCGAAAGTGGTTTCCAAATTGCTATAAATGCTTTTGAGACTACTTTACCCATTTTTTTAATAGGTTTAGCGATTATCCCGATCCCTTTATTCATTGCTTTCACAATCGGGCCAAAAATAATCATGGCTAAGCCTGCCGCAAATGCAATTGAATAAATTAAGACTTTGCCCAGCCCCTTGAAGAAGCCTTTAGCTTTCTTTACAAAGCTGTCAAAGCCTTTCTTAAATGCTTTCGAAAAATTGTTCCACCATTTAGAAATACCTTTGCCGACATCACCGAACCAGTCCGAAATATCTCCTATTTTTTTACTAAAGGCCTTTCTAATTGAAGAAGCACCGCTAGATACTTTCTTGCTTGCTCCTTTCCAAGCTTTACCGATACCTGACCCAATGCCACCCCAAAAGTTGTTCCAAGATTTGCCGAAATCACTAAAGAATTTTCCTATGCCTTTAAGAGCGCCCGAGGTAAATTTGCTAATCGCCTTACCCCAGCCGTTAACCATATCGCGGAATTTTTTATTGTGCTTGTATAGTTCGAAAAGTGCGACCCCTAAAGCTACAACTGCAGTGACTACTATTCCAATAGGATTATCTTTAGAAACTAAATTAAAAGCTTTTTGGGCTAATGTTAACGTTCCTTCCGATTTTGCTGCATCTCGGTTGGCTTTACTAAATTGCTTCAGAAAACCGACACTTTTCCCTATTCCTTTACCAAATAATTCTGTTGAACTATATGACTTTTCTAATAAACCAGCTCCTTTTGCAACTTTAGTTAGTGAAGAAGCAAACCCTAAAGCTTTTGAGGTAATAAAAACACCCGCCAAAACTTTGCCGAGTGTTTGCAATCCTGATTTATGTTTAGAAAGTTCACCTAACGCACCAGACAAGCCTTTAACCGCCTTGCCATGCCCTGTCATCTTTGCTAAGGGTTTGACTACCGCTCCTAAGCCACTAATTAATCCCTTGAAGAATCCAGCGCCAATGCTTCCGATAATCTTAAGCGAACTCCATAAGCCTTTAAAGAAGCCAACGATTTCTTTAGAATGCTGAGCAATTACATTAGAAACAGACTTAATACTTTTTGCTAATCCATCCATGAAATTGTTCATAGCTTTCGGGCCATTTTTAATATCAAGAGCTTTAGTTAAAGCTGTAGTAATTGTTTGGAATCCTTTTGAAGCAGCTTTACCAACTTCGGTAAATTTATTTTCAGTTTTAGGGTCAGAAACCCATTTAGAAACGGCTTCAAAAATTGGACTTTGCATTGTTGTAAATGGTTTAGCTAAGTCACCAGATAATGCGCTAAATCTTGCTTTAATTGAACGTTCAGCACCAGCAGCGGTTTTCATCATGTTTTCACTGGCTGCCTTGTACTTTTGACCAAGTCCGTTCATCACGGCTTCGGCATCTTTAGCACTGATCTTTCCAGCTGACATCTGTTTACGTAAATCAGACATACTTAGTGCATTGTTATGTTGCATTTTACGCTCGTAGTCTAACAGTCTTTCTCCAAACATTGGCAATTGGTCAGAAATCATATTGAAATCGCCCAGTTGCATCTTTGAAGAACTCATCATGTGAGTAAAGTTAAGGCCTAAACGTTTAACATCGTCTGCACTCATCCCTAATGTATCGGCCATAGTTAGAACTGATTTAGTTAACTCTTCAGTAGGACCTTTTTTGTCTAAAACATGATAGAATTGTTGATCTAATTCGTTGACTAAGTCAGTAGATTGACCAAAAGCTGTGGACATCTTGTTAATTGACTTAACAAATCCTTCGCCTTTTGAAGCGTTTCCCGTTAAAGTTGTCCAAGTGGCGTTCATAACTTGCTGTTCTTTATTAAATTCGTTACCAGCTTTAATTATCCCGCCAAAGCCCATTTTTATAGCAGTAAAAGCCTGACTAGCTGCTCCATGAGCTACTTCTCCCCAAAAGGTACCGGAAAAAACTTGCTTAAAAACCGAGTGGGTTTCTTTACCTTCTTTTTTTAATCCACCAAATGATTTTCTTAAACGCTGGATAGGAGAAGGGTTTAGCTCTTTAAGTTCTTTATCAAACTTAGAAACAGAAGACTTCGATTCTGCCATAGAAGTTTTGAGCTTTTCTACAGCTATTCTCTGCTTGTTAATAGCGCTTGTACTACCGTTATTCTTTTCTAAGTCTTTGAGGAGTGCTTCTTCTTTCTTCAAAGCTTTACTAATATCATCAATCGACTTACGAGCGTTGTCTCGCTTCTCTTTAAGCGCCTGCTCATGCTTACCTTCGGCTTCTAGTCGTTCTGTTATAGCCTTAGATAGTGAATTACGTTGGCGCATGGACGAATTGAGGCCGTTAATACCACTCTTCTCACGTTTTAAAGCTTCGTAAGCACGTTGTTGTTGTGCTTCCATAGACTTCAAGGAAGTAGTAGCTTTGTTCAATTGGTCGCCGTATCTTACAGCCTGCTTAGCACCTTCTTGAGTGGTCTGGTCTAAGTCTTTCATTTTATCTTGGAGAGCTTCTATCCGCTTCTTTTCAGCTTCTATAGACTTTCCAAGGCCTTCGTACTTAGCTTCACTAGCTTTTAGATAATCGCCATTAGACTTGAGTTGCGCTTCTTGCGCTTTCCAGGCCGATGTGGAGCTTCTCACGGCTTTGGTTAAGGAGTTAATACTATTTGAAGCCTTGAGGGTTTCTAAGGCAATAGAAGTACTCATAACTGAATCGACTTTACTTGCCATTTATTATCATCCTCCTTTCTTTAAGAATTTTGTTTATAGATTTCCATTGAATCTACCATTTGATCCTCTGGTGCTTTAGCATTTATTACTTCTAAAAACTCAAAATAGTCTTGCCCGTCTATATCTTTCGGTAATAGGTGATATTCCGTCAGCATCTGTTTATAAAAGTAGTTCATTTCTTCAATGGAACGCTCTTTTTTAAAAATCTCTATTCGGATTTTTCGGAGGCGTTCTTTTCTGCTAAAGGGTCTTCCAATTCTTCTTGCTCTTCCTTCACGCTTTCACGGAGTTGTTGAATATCTTTATCAGTAGCACCTTGGAAACGTGCGGTAGCTTCACCAATTGCAAACGATAACTCTTGTGGGTCGAGTTCTTCTTCTGCCTTTTCGATTTGTTTATCGCTTAGCTTTAAGAAGTTTTTGAAGAAGTGTTCAATTTCACTCAATAATTGCGCTTCATGTTCCAGTTGTTCAATTTCGGTCATATCGTCCGAATGGTCGTCTTGCAATTTAAGTAAAGTCAATTGAATTGCGTTAATCAATTTTGTGTTTGCTACACTTTGAGCAACTTTAACAGGTTTCTTCATGCCTAATTCTTTAATTTTGATGTTTACAATTTTCATGTGTTTATTTTCCTCCGCAAATTAAAAACCCGCCCCTTTACGGTATTGTTTACTTTCTTAGGCGAGTTATAGTTATTTATTCAGCTTTTAACGATGTTCCATCTGTTTTATTGTTATGCATGTGAAGCGTCTTGCGTAGTTCCTTGTGAAGCTCCCGGAACTACGGTTGACGTAGGCGTATAGCCTGCAAACACTTGTGCTTTCATCTTTTCTTCGTCAAATTCTTTTGAAACGTCGGAATACATAGCAAGCATTTCACCACCAAATTCTGGCGTAGATAATGCTTGATAAGTCAACGCGTCTGTTGCCATTGTTTCGGCATTGGTGTCAGTTCCGTTGTTAGCAGAAGCTTGTGTTAATGTTCCGTTACCAAAGGCGTAGAAGATACGATGCAAACGGTCGATTGATTGGCTTTCGATAAGCAAAGCCACCGAAGGATGCTTACCAGTTTCAATCCAAGCTCCTGTAGCTGGGTCTTTCGCACGTCCAACAAGCTTCTGTGTAACTTCAAATGGTAAATTGTTGAAGTCTAGTGCTACTTGTGGCGCTCCTTTAGGCGTCGAAACGAATACGGCTGTATTGTTACCGTAGTTAATAGTCCCAGCTGCTTGAATATTCGTAATATTTGCTGTTTTAGTACCCCACATCTGGGTAGTAACTGGTAGCAATCCATTTTCTGATAAGCCTTTGTCTGTGCCTGTAATAATTTTCCCATTTTCATCTTTGAGTGCTAGTGTAACTAGCTTTAAACCTACTGTAGCCATTAATAACTACCTCCTATATAATTTTTTTGAGTAAAATAAAAGACCTTGATTAGTTGTTTATTATCTGGGTCTGCGTATATTGCTTTTGAATCGTCTATTTTCCAACCATGCTTTAAAAACAGTTGCATAATTTTAATATTTTCCTTTTGAATCGAGCCTTGAAACTGGTATTTAAAAAAAATCTGTACCTGAACAGCGTTCTCAATTTCATTGAATACGTTGTTACCGTATTGCGTTGGCATTTCCCTAATTGAAGTAACTAACGCAATAGTTCTGCTGGTATCATCTTGAGCACTCTTTGGTAAATAATTAACGTAGCATTCATTGAGCCAATCGTAATTGGCTTGGTCTAAGATGTTTTTGGCCTCTAATACGGGATTATCCATCATCAAACCTCCTTATGCTTGTTAATAATCTTCTGGTACTCTTCCTTTTCGGCTGCTAACACCTTTGGCATTACTCGTTCCCTAAGGTTCGTAATGAAATGGTCGCCAACGTAATATTTAGTACCATCATTTAACCGTCTGGCGTTGTTAGCGTGGTAATGGTCGAAACCAACAACACTAGTTCCATCTTTAATGTTGTCAATGTTGGTTCCTTTCATTACAACCGAATCCGCCATATGCCCGAAGGTTTTATCATCATGACCAGAATAATGTTTCTTACGGGTTTCGCGTTCTAGTTCTTTCTTGAAAACCTTAGCACCAGCCCTAGTTATCTTTGCCTTATCATTGATAGACATGTTTGTTGATACCTTTTTAACCTGTTTGAGCCACTGTTCCATAAAATCAACGTAATCGATATTAAGCACCCGCCTTCTTTACTTTCTTAAGAGTGATGAAGTCATAGGCAAACGTTTGGTTAGTATCGTCCGTGCTGATTGAGACAATATCATAAAATTCGTTGCGATATTCGGCCTCGTAGCTTTCATTGACTTTAGGATTATGACGAATAACTACGATGATGGTATCTTCTAGCTCCGTTTTCATAATCTGGTATTGCTGGTTAAGCGTTCTAGTCCGCGGAGCGCACCATAGACTTAATTCAGGCACAAGTGTTGGAACATAAAAATTACCCGATTCGTCTAATTCATCTTTTGTTTTTCCAAAAGTAATCCTGCGGTTAAAATCAGACGGTTTGAGTTTCATCATTCCCACCTTCCTTCTCGTCCATGGCAATCTTAGTCGATAGGTGAACAATTACCATTTGAAATCCTTTAGAAGTCCCATTCGTCAATTCACGGTCGTAATACATCGACGTGGCTAGGTTTTTGGTAGCTAGATCAAACAGCGTTGGGTATTTTGCTTCAAGTTGTTCAGCTGTTAAATCATCCGTTACGCTGTGAGTAACGATTTCTTTAGCGGAATCGATTAAACCTTGAACAGTTTTAGTTTCTATTT